>NZ_JAFNON010000020.1:0-6430 GCF_026536245.1 Gilliamella sp. B2824
ACCAAGACCACCACTGCTCATTAACCCTGATTTTTTCTTTTTTGTTTCTTCTTTTCGGTAATATGACTCTTCTGCGGCATTAACCATAATATCTTTATCGGCATAGAGATTGACATCATGGGTACCAACTACCTGACTACCGGTTACGGTTAAATTATTGCCAGCATCAATGGTTATACTGTTAGCTGATAGTGAGCTGCCTTTTTGTGTTGTGTTATCTATTTCTGTATGTTCGGTAATCGATTGTTTATTGAGTAAGCCTTTAGACGTCGATTTATGATGCTCAGAGAGGCTTAACCGCTCTTGGTCGCTGCTAATATCAATATCATGCTGCGCAAGTAAGTTTAATGATTGATTGCTTGCGATATCCGCCGATTTCATGCGAATATCATTACCCGCTATTAGGTTTAAGTCACCATTGGTAAAAATTTCACTACCAACAATATTTTCAATATCAACTTTGCGGTAGTTGTTTTTATTCCAAAATGCTTCTTGCTTACTTTCTGTTTTTAAGGTCGATAAATTAATATCGTGACCAGCAATAAGGTTGGTTTTTCCCTCTTTACCTTCATTAATGAGTAACGCTGCACCCAGATTGATATCATGCCCCGCTTTTAAGCGAATATCACCATCTTTGACATTAATACTCGAGACCTGATCAATCACCGTATTAACACTTTTGTTTTGTCCGTAATAAGATGCTGTCGTCGATGTGGTGCTATTTAAATTAATATCATTGTTGGCTGATAGATAAACTAATTTATCAGCATTAAATTTACCGCTGCTATTTATACTATCTTTAGCATTAATTACGATCGAATTAGCATCAATCGTACCGCGATTATTGACGTTGTTCGCTGCTATCGCCACGCGATCTTTACCTAAAATCAGGCCTGATGAGTCAATATCATCTGTTGCATACACGGTCACATTTTTCCCAGCTAACAGTGCACCGTCAGTATTCACTCGTGCGTGATTAACCAAATAAACTTGAGGCACCAGTACCGTTACTGCTTGACCATCAACAATGACGGTTTTACTTTCCATCCAAACCATATCGGTAGTGAGTAGTCGCATTTGGTCAGCAGAAAGTGAGGCGCCAATTGGTAATCCATAGTGCTCAGCAAACGCAATACCTGCGTCCATTAGTGCTTTATACTGTTCAAGATCACTTGAATAATCACCTAAATATCGCTGACCGGTTAACGTAACAATTTGTTCACGAATGAGCTGTTGTTCATAGTAGCCATCGCCCAGCCGTTTTTGGATGTTATTGGGGTCAACTCGCAGGCGATTAAGCATATAGTCTGAACTTAACCATTTTTTGCGATTGGTAAAGCGAGAGTCCGTTTCAATTAAATAGTTGGACTCTGGGCTTTTATTGACAATATAAATGCTGTTTTTAGGTAGGCTGGTATTTGGTTCGGTATAACTGATCGATTCGGTATATTGTTGTTTATTCACCGAATCAATAGACGGGTGTTGATTGACGTTATTATCAATAACGGATGTATTTTGGTTATCAACTTTTTCGGTTTTAATGGTTGTTTTGCCTTGCGATAAGTCAGTAATGGGCTTAGCTTCAGCAATGGTTATGTCACCTTTTTCTTTACCTTTTGCAATAAGTGAATCAGATAAACCATCGAGCTGTTGATCAGCTTTAACATCTTTATTTATGGTCTGGATAGCTTGCCCTGCTGCAACATGAATAGTTTCACGCTCGGTTGGGGTAAGCTTACTGTTATTGATATTAGTATGATCTTCCATTTTAGCGTGTTGAAGCTCAATAGTGGTTATCGATTGGTTAAAATATTTTGATTCATCTTCCCCTGTCGTGTATACGGCTTTACCGTTGTGATTGTGTTTATTTCGGTAATGCCAAATTTGTGTTCCGATATCGGTAATCGTTCGTTTACCTTTCAGTGAATAATTGTTGAGCGTATCGGTTGTAACCAATAAATTATTGCCTGCCAATATTTTACTATTATCATTTTCAATATGATGAGCTTGAATAATCAGATCATTGCCAGAAATAATTTCTGCAGGCTCACTCACTTTAATTTTTGTTTCATAGATATTTTTTGTATATCGATATTCGTGATATTTATACGTGCTACCAAACTCACCCTTATTAGAATGTAATACGGGATATCGATGGCGTTTTTTAGGGCTCGTTCTAATGGTGACTTCTTCCGGTTTAAAACGCCTTGCATGACCCATAGGGGTATATTCGGTAATCGGTTGGCTACTAATTAACACGTCGTCTGTTTCAATATGATCATTAATATTGTTAATTTGACTAACATTTAATCGCATATTGTTAGTACTTTCGATTCGTGCCGAATGATTATTTAATGTTTTACCATTGATTTGCATATCCCCTAAACTTAGGAGCAAGGCATGATTAGTATTGTTAATCGTATTCACATCCAAAAGCAGGGATTGTCTTGCGGCAATCGTTGGGGTAATTTGGCTGTTTAACGCAGCAGCGTTGTTATTCACTTCATTGGCTTTGATATGAATGGTATCACCATATAGGCGTGCCGCATCAAGGTTATCAAATTGTTGTGTTAAATCAATGTTAACATCTTCACCATCAATTAAACCTTGATTAACAAAGTTATTGCCACTAATGTCAATTTTTTGTGATTCAATAATGCCATTTTGTGTGTTTTTGCCAATATCACTAGTCAATGTGACGCTTTGGCCAGAAGAGATTTTACCCTGGTTATTAATTTGATTGGCTTTAATTGATATTTGATTGTTGGCAATCAAACTTTTTATATTATTAAAACCATTCATCAAATTTAAAACGATACTATTTTCAGCACGCAGCTCTCCATCGCCGGTTAATTGATTAGCAACAATGGCGATATCTTTTGCTAATAAATAGGCTTGACTATTGATTACATTGTTTGCCTGGATATTTAATATATTTTTAGCGATGAAATTAGCCAGTTGGTTATCAAGTGCCTGACTTTCTAACTCAATTTGATCTGCATTAAGTATTGCATGATAATTAATTACATCATTTGCAATTATTTTTAGTAAACTGGCTGTTTCCAGTTTGGATTCACTATTGTTAATCGTATCAGCTTTAATGAAAATGTCTTGATTAGCCATTAATGTTGAATGTTGGTTATCGATGGTGCCTTGCGTTTGCAATTTTATTTGTTGCAAGGCTGTCAGCTGCGCTGAGTTATTTATTAAATTATTCTCAGCATTTAGAATAATATTCCCTACGCTCAGCAGTTTTGCCTCATTATTATTCATTGTTTTTGCATTGAGCGCTAACTCCCCTTTAGCTTGTATATCCGCAGATTGATTATTGATCTCATTGGATTGAATATTTAAATCACTTTCTGCAATTAATTGCGCTCGATGATTATTAACACTATTGGTTGTAATTGATAAAAGACCTTTACTACTTAATTCTGCTGCCTCATTATCTAAATCGTTCGCATGAATAATAAGACCATTTTGACCTGCGACTAATGTCGCTTTTTCATTGTTAATATTACCGTTAACATTGATTTGCATGCCACCTTTAGCTTGTAAGGCAGCATCTTGGTTGTTAAGGTTGAAGCCATTGATTTTAATAACGTTATCCGCTAACCATAACGCCTGTTGATTGTTTATCTCGTCACTCTTTACAATGATATTTTGTTTGGCAGATAATGTTGCTTGTTGGTTATTGGTATTCGCTGCATCAATTTCTATTGAATCATTTGAAATCAACGTTGCTGTTTGATTATTAAGTTGATTTGTTTGAATGTGAATGGCTTTATCGGCATTGAAATAAGCTAATTGATTAGACAGTTCGTTTACGTAAAACGAAATTTCACCGCCAGCAATTAAGGTCGCATTATCATTATTGATTCGATTTGTTTTGATTGAAATATCACTATTCGTTTTAATTATTGCTTTTTGATTATTTATGTCTTCACTTTCAACAGTTATTTTATTTAGACTCACCCATTTGGATAATGAGCTGTCGATTTTTTTTGCTTTGATATTCAGCGAGTCATCTGTCTTTAACGTCGCGGATTGACTATTTAATTCATTTGCATTAAGTGTGATAGATTTGCTGGCTGCCAATAGATTATTGTAATTATTAATCACATTGGCATTCATCTCCATTTGTCCTTGAGCTCGAATGTCTGCCTGCTGATTGTTTAATAAATCCTTCGCATCAAATACCACATTACCCACTGCTATCATCGTCGATTGTTGGTTGTTAATGTTTGTTGCTTGCATGACAAGATCATGTGCAGATTTAATTTTTGCATTGTTATTATCAATCTGCTGCGCTGCAAGTTTAAGTTGTTCACCTGCAATAAGGGTGGCATGACTATTATCCATACTCTCCGTTGCAACCATTAATAGTGCTTTAGCAGCTTGTAGAGCAATATCACGATTATTCAGCGTGTTAGCATGGATATCTATTGAATCTTGACCTATAATTTGTGCGTTCTGGTTATTAATTTTATCCGCTAAAATCTGAATATTTGCTAATGCATTAATAAGCGCATTTTGGTTGTTAATGATGTTTGAATTTAACGTTATTGCACCATAGCTGAGTAATTGGCTATTGATATTGTTTAAATTAAGCGTCTTAAATAAAATGTTTTTATAACTTGATATAGATGAATTTTGATTGTTGAATATTTGTGTGTTGACTGTTGTCTTGCCTTCACTGATCCATTTCGAATCATTATTGTCTAATTGTGAAACCGCAGTGATAGCTATATCATCTTTAGCACTTAAAGTTGCAGTATTTAATTTGATATTATCAGCATTGATACTTACCTGTTTTTCACTAATAATTAATCCATTTGTAACATCAATATTGTTATCTGCGTTAAGTTCAATACCTTGTTTGCCTTTAATTTTTACTTGTTGGGCATCAATCGTATGGCTATTGATATCAATATTACCATTACTCGCAATTAATCCTTGATTGGCGAATAATTGTTGGGCAGTAATCATGATACGATCACTTGCATTAAGCTCAGCATTATTATTGTTAATACTTTCACCATTGAGCTCTAAACTTGCATTAGTGAGTAATAGTGCAGAAGCATTATTGATGTTATTGGCATAAATTGATATTAATTTAGCTGCCTGAATATTAGCTTGCTCATTATTAATATCCTTACCATGAAGGCTAAGTTTACCGGTTGTGATAATGTTTGTATTGCTATTATTAATTGATGACGAGTTCATATTTACATCATCAACAGCAATCAACTTGGCTGACTCATTATTTAATTGCGTTGAATTAATAGACAAATACCCATTTGTTTTTAATTCTGCTGATTGATTGTCTATTTGTTGTCCATCAATAAAAATACCGTTTAATGCGGTCAGTTTTGCATATTGATTGAAGAATTGTTGCACATTGATTTTGATAGCATTTTCGGAAATGAATGTAGCGGCATTGTTATCAACATATTTACTCGCTATATTGATAGTCCCCTTGGCACTTAAACTCGCATGTTGATTATTCACTTTATGTGTTGCATTAATCGTGAGTGAATCTTCTGTTAATAACTGAGATTGTTGATTATCAAAAAATACGCTATCAATGTTGAGATATTTTTTTGACTGTAATATTGACTGGCGATTTGCTAAGGTATCGGCTTTTATTTGTAGCTGATCATTACTGACTAAAAGTGAATCATTATTAGTGATATCTTGACTTTGTAAGTGAATTGCACCTTCAGCCAACAGCGTTGCATGGTCATTATCAATAGCATACTGCGCATTAAAATAAATGCCTTTACCCGCATTTAGCTTTGATTGCGCATTATTAATTTTATCAGCACTAAATGTGATATCGTCATTCGCTAATATTGTCGATTGTTGATTGTCAATTAACTTCGCCTTTGCCACATAACGGGTTTGGGTTTTAGCTTGGATATTTCGACTATCAATAGAATAAGTTGCATGCAAATTAATCTCTTGTTCACTGTTTATTTTTGCATGACTAATATTAATGTTTTCAGCTGAAAAAGTGACTGTTTGGGCAACATTTTGACTATTTGTTAAATCAACACTTTTTTGCGCATCAATTTTAATGCGTTGACCAGCTAGGTTTTTACCTGTTAGTGATATATTTTCAGCCTGTGCAATAATATCACTTTTTTGTGTTAATTTACCTTCTTCATCAATACCTGCTGCAAGCAAACTTGTTGATGTGCTATTAATGGTTTTAGATTTAAGGTCGACATTTTTCTTAGCGACAATATTCCCTTCGTTAACTATCGCGCCTTGACTGGTGAGTTGAATAGATTGTCGACTATTAATGTGTTTTTGATTAACAATATCATTTTGACTGGTGAAATTAATACTTTGTTGAGCCTGAATTGCACCTTGATTGGTGATTTTACCATCAGCACTGATAACAATACTGCCGGCACTGGCACCG
>NZ_JAFNON010000021.1:0-5612 GCF_026536245.1 Gilliamella sp. B2824
AAAAATTTGGTTATAATTCAGCCGTTAATATCACCAAAACTACCTAAGGAGTGCAGTATGCGAGACCAAAAAGAACGAGTAGAAACAATTGAAAGTACCATGAAAAATGAGTTTGAATACGCATTAGAATTAAATTTAATTACACAAGAACAGTATAACAATTATCTTCAGGAGCTTAATGAATTAACATCTTATATTTATGAAAAATATAAAGATAGTTTAGCTTTTTATGATGAGGATTGGATTAAAATTAATGACTATTATGAAAAAATTGTAGCCTTAGATTTTGTACGTACTCGAACTAAAAATAATTTAGAGCTAATTTGGTTAATTGAGATGTAATGATGAAACTTGATAATTTAGATAATCTCTTTGAACATATAGAGAAGTTAGACAAAAATCAGGGAATTTCAAATTTTAATCCGACTAATGTCAATTATCCTAAAAATCCTTATACTCAATTAGTATATCAAGCAGAAGATTTATATAAATATGGACATCAAAAGGGTTTTTCAGAGACCCGTTGGTTAACTGAGCATGAAATACAAACTCATAATCTACAGATAAAGCAGGGTGAGAAAGATAACTTTTTTGAAAGTGATTTGTATAAAGATAATGAAAAATTACGAAATATTAAATTTTATAATGTAGAGCAGCTGGATAAAGCTTCCTTTGATAAACTTCCGCCTGAAATTAAGCCAGAAAAACAGTGGCAGGAAAATTTAAAAATCGAGCAATTTATAGAAACCGGTGTAAATAACTCGCCGACTTTGATAAAAAGAGAAGTTAATACAAATATTAATTTGAATGATGGTGATATTGTTGTGCTTGGCGGTTTAACTGACAGTAAAGATTCAAATGCTAAAACTAGTGTTGGTTTTTTGCCATTTTTTAATAGTAAATCAGATGAGAAAAATAAAACCGATATTTTAGTTGCGTTATCAGTATCAAAAATAAAAAACTAGTTGATTAATTATTATTCATCAAATTAATGTATTGATTCAGATCATGAATTAAAGTTTATACACAGTGTTATCTACATTTTATGTTAATAATTGCACAGTGTTGCTATTGTCAATAGCAAAGCGCAAGACGCAGCTCACGTAGTGAGAACGTGTGAGCATTTGGCGAAGCTAACTATTGACAACCCACCAAGTTTTATCCTTTAGTGCAGGTGGAAAGGAACGCATAGCGAGCCTTTCCGCTTGGACGACCTTAAAAATTTGGTTATAATTCAGCCGTTAATATCACCAAAACTACCTAAGGAGTGCAGTATGCGAGACCAAAAAGAACGAGTAGAAACAATTGAAAGTACCATGAAAAATGAGTTTGAGTACGCATTAGAATTAAATTTAATTACACAAGAACAATATGACAACTATCTGCAGGAGCTCAATGAATTAACGTCTTACATTTATGAAAGATATAAAGATAGTTTAGCTTTTTATGATGAGGATTGGATTAAAATCAATAACTATTATGAAAAAATTGTAGCTTTAGATTTTGTCAGAGACTATATAAAAGAAGGGTTAGAAGACAGTTGGCTTATAGAGATGTAAATGATGGCAGCAGACAATACTAATCAGCTTTTCGAGCAGATACAGCAAGTTAATAATCAAGGGATTTCGAACTTTACACAAACCAATGCAAACTATCCCAAAAACCCTTATACGCAAGAAATATATAAAGCAGAGTGGTTATATAAAAAAGGACATCAAAAAGGATTTTCAGAGACTCGCTGGTTAACTGAGGATGAAATAAAAACTCATAATTTACAAATAAAACAGGATGAAAAAGAGAATTTTTTTGAAAGTGATTTGTACAAAGATAACGAAAAATTACGAAATATTAAATTTTATAATGTAGAGCAGTTAGATAAAGCATCCTTTGATAAACTCCCACCTGAAATTAAGCCAGAAAAACAATGGCAGGAAAACCTAAAAGTCGAGCAATTTATAGCAAGTCAGGGGGTTAAGGTGTTACATAACAGTGCATCAAACCCTCGTTATAATGCCAAATCACATACTATCCATATGCCCGATAAATCACAGTATGAGACTGCTGAAGGATACTATAACGATATCTTCCATGAAATCGGACATTCAACCAGTAGGGAACTGGAGCGAATACCCACAACACCAGTGCAAGCAATAAATTTTTTCAAACGAGATGAATTAGTCGCCGAAACTTCAGCAATAAAGCTTTGTGAATTAACAAATGTTAATAGTAATAAAACAAATAATTTATCTTATTTAAAAGAGTTTTTAAGCAAATTTGGTGACGATAAAGATGTACAAAAGGCAGAGTTAAGCAAGGCATTGACAGAATCGGATAAGGTATTGGCGTTAACAAAAAGTAAATACTTAACGGCTAAAAAACAGTACACAACGATATCAAGTCAAATGTTAAACCGTACATTAGATATTGCCGGAAAAAAGCTAGCCGAAAAATTTATTAGTCATGGAAAAATAACATCAAAAGGTCTGGAGCTGGGGGATTAAACGATATCGAAATTAGAAATGTTATAGCACGCTTGAATTTCCAATATAATAAAGTGCGCATAATGTGAAATGCGTTATGTTGAAGTCGCAGATTGTAAAATGTTGGCCGACGCAGTCGGCTGACAATCAAGAATTTAGCATAACGCCATTATGCGTACTAAATTCATAAATAAGTTCGGATGTTCAGTGACACCCGAACTTTACCGCGGTTTCCCGCGGTAATAATTTTAATTTAAGAGTAAACAGTAAAATTTATTGCTTATTTTCATGATCAATTTATTTACTTTTATTTATTATTAATTATTACGTTATTTTTTTTACGTAATGTGTCTGCAAATGGCGTTGAGTTTGAGTTAAATAAAGTCAAATTGTCGGACGCTATTAGTATTATTTACAGTGAAATTTTTAAACGTCCTTTTATGTTGTCACCCGAACTTGCTAATGATGAAAGATTATTGACGTTACGTATAACAAAAGATATTAATGAACGTGAGTTCATTGAACGATATTTTTCTAATATGAATATTAAAATTTATGATAAAAACGGAGTTGACTATATTGCTGTATATACTCAAAAACCGGCAGTTATTCAGCAAGAGACGTTTATTTATACGCCTAAATTTCGAAGTGTTAATTATCTGTCTGATATTTTAAGTAGTCAGGTTTCAGGTTCTTTTAATTCACAGGGTACAATTTCTAATAGTTCACACAACTTCATTAATGGTCAAATCAATCCTAATAGTGCAAGTGGTAATTTTTCACGTTCTGGGGATGTTTTAGTTTATCGTGGTACAAAATCTGATATAAAATTAGTTAAACAGTTGTTACCGGAAATCGATATTGTCACCGATGAAATCTTAGTGACTGGTTATGTAGTAGAGGTTTCTACAACTAGGCAAGATGGAAATGGATTATCATTTATAGCTAATTTATTTGATAGTAAATTAGGTATACAAGTCAATTCTCATTTTAATGAAACAACGGGCAATTTGATTACGTTTAGCAGTGGTTCATTTAATGCATTAGCAGAATTGTTTAATAAAGATAGTCATTTTAAGGTTATAAGTTCCCCACAATTGAGAGTTAAAAATGGTTCTAGTGCATCGTTTAGTGTTGGTTCCGATGTTCCAGTACTTGGATCAACTACGTATCAAGATGGTAAACCGATTCAATCTATTGAATATCGTTCATCGGGTGTTTTATTTAATATAAGTCCAGAAATTAGAGAAAGTACAATAGATTTGACAATTCAACAGCAGTTATCTAATTTTGTAAAAACGGAAACCGGTATTAATAATAGTCCGACTTTAATTAAGCGAGATGTTAATACACAAGTATCAATAAAAGATAAAGAAATTATTTTATTGGGCGGTTTAGCAGAAACGAAAAACAGTGATAATTCGACCAGTTTTACACTGTTACCATTTTTGAAATCAAAGGGAAATGATGACAGCAGGACCGATATTGTGGTTATTTTATATGTTGAGAAGATAAAGAAAAATTAGTCACTTTTATAATAAATTAAATCAGTATATTAAGCGGCACCGCAGTTACTACGAGGAGCCGCTTAATATACTGATTGTTTTTTATTCAACTGATTAACGTATTGATTTAGATCATGAATTAAATTTTATACACAGTGTTATTTACATTTTATGTTAATAATTGCACAGTGTTGCTATTGTCAATAGCAAAGCGCAAGACGCAGCTCACGTAGTGAGAACGTGTGAGCATTTGGCGAAGCTAACTATTGACAACCCACCAAGTTTTATCCTTTAGTACAGGTGGAAAGGAACGCATAGCGAGCCTTTCCGCTTGGACGACCTTAAAAATTTGGTTATAATTCAGCCGTTAATATCACCAAAACTACCTAAGGAGAACAGTATGTGGGACCAAAAAGAGCGAGTTTATAGTATCGAAAGATTGACTAAAAATGAATTCAGACATGCTTTGGCGGTCAATTTAATTACACAAGAGCAACATGACAACTATCTGCAGGAGCTCAATGAATTAACATCTTATATTTATGAAAAATATAAAGATAGTTTAGCTTTTTATGATGAGGATTGGATTAAAATCAATAATTATTATGAAAAAATTGTAGCCTTAGATTTTGTACGAGCTCGAACTAAAAATAATTTAGAACTAATTTGGTTAATTGAGATGTAATGATGAAACTTGACAATTTAGACAATCTCTTTGAGCGGATAGAACAGATAAATAAAAATCAAGGAATTTCAAATTTTAATCTGACTAATGTCAATCATCCTAAAAGTCCCTATACCCAAGAAGTGTATCAAGCAGAAGATTTATATGAAATAGGTCATCAAAAAGGGTTTTCAGAGACCCGTTGGTTGACTGAAGATGAAATACAAACTCATAATTTGCAGATAAAACCGGATGAGAAAGATAACTTTTTTGAAAGTGATTTACATAAAGATAATGAGTATCATGAAAATATTAAATTTTATAATGTAGAGCAGTTGGATAAAGCCTCCTTTGATAAACTTCCGCCTGAAATTAAGCCAGAAAAACAGTGGCAGGAAAATTTAAAAGTCGAGCAATTTATAGCAAGTCAGGGGGTTAAGGTATTACATAACAGCCCGTCAAATCCTCGTTATAATGCTAAATCACATACTATCCACATGCCCGATAAATCCCAGTATGAGACTGCTGAAGGATACTATAATGATATCTTCCATGAAATCGGACATTCAACCAGTCGGGAATTGGGACGAACACCCACAACACCAGAGCAAGCAATAAATTTTTTCAAACGAGATGAGTTAGTCGCCGAAACTTCAGCAATAAAACTTTGTGAATTAACAAATGTTAATAGTAATAAAACCAATAATTTATGTTATTTAAAAGAGTTTCTAAGCAAATTTGGTGACGATAAAAATGTTCAAAAGGCAGAATTAGGCAAGGCATTGATTGAATCAAATAAGGTATTGGCGTTAACAAAAAGTAAATACTTAATGGCTAAAAAACAGTACACAACGATATCAAGTCAAATGTTAAACCGTACATTAGATATTGCCGGAAAAAAGCTAGCCGAAAAATCGATTAGTCATGGAAAAATAACATCAAAAGGTCTGGAGCTGGGGGATT
>NZ_JAFNON010000022.1:0-2982 GCF_026536245.1 Gilliamella sp. B2824
CATCTTTCGATGATTTCTTACTCTCAACTTCGCGTATCCAAAACAACTCCGAGTTGTAAGGTTAAGACTCTCGGTTCATTAGTATCAGTTAGCTCAATGTATCACTACACTTACACACCTGACCTATCTACGTCTTAGTCTCAAACGGACCTTACTGATTCTCATCAGGGAAAACTCATCTCGAGGCTAGTTTCGTGCTTAGATGCTTTCAGCACTTATCTATTCCGCACGTAGCTACCGGGCAATGCAATTGGCATCACAACCCGAACACCAGCGGTGCGTTCACTTCGGTCCTCTCGTACTAGAAGCAAACCCTCTCAATTTTCCTACGCCCATGGCAGATAGGGACCGAACTGTCTCACGACGTTCTAAACCCAGCTCGCGTACCACTTTAAACGGCGAACAGCCGTACCCTTGGGACCTACTTCAGCCCCAGGATGTGATGAGCCGACATCGAGGTGCCAAACACCGCCGTCGATATGAACTCTTGGGCGGTATCAGCCTGTTATCCCCGGAGTACCTTTTATCCGTTGAGCGATGGCCCTTCCATTCAGAACCACCGGATCACTATGACCTACTTTCGTACCTGCTCGAGCCGTCACTCTCGCAGTCAAGCTAGCTTTTGCCATTGCACTAACCTCCTGATGTCCGACCAGGATTAGCTAACCTTCGTGCTCCTCCGTTACTCTTTGGGAGGAGACCGCCCCAGTCAAACTACCCACCAGACAGTGTCCCTTACCTCGATTCAGAAGTATAGGTTAGAACATCAAACATTAAAGGGTGGTATTTCAAGGTCGACTCCATGCATACTGGCGTACACACTTCTTAGTCTCCCACCTATCCTACACATTAAGGCTCAATGTTCACTGTCAAGCTATAGTAAAGGTTCACGGGGTCTTTCCGTCTTGCCACGGGTACACCGCATCTTCACGGCAATTTCAATTTCACTGAGTCTCGGGTGGAGACAGCCTGGCCATCATTACGCCATTCGTGCAGGTCGGAACTTACCCGACAAGGAATTTCGCTACCTTAGGACCGTTATAGTTACGGCCGCCGTTTACTGGGGCTTCGATCAAGAGCTTCTGCTTACGCATAACCCCATCAATTAACCTTCCAGCACCGGGCAGGCGTCACACCGTATACGTCCACTTTCGTGTTTGCACAGTGCTGTGTTTTTATTAAACAGTTGCAGCCAGCTGGTATCTTCGACTGATTTCACCTCCATCCGCATGGGACTTCAATTAACATCAGCGTGCCTTCTCCCGAAGTTACGGCACCATTTTGCCTAGTTCCTTCACCCGAGTTCTCTCAAGCGCCTGAGTATTCTCTACCTGACCACCTGTGTCGGTTTCGGGTACGATTAACTATAACCTGAAGCTTAGAGGATTTTCCTGGAAGCAGGGCATCAATTACTTCACTACCTTAGTAGCTCGTCATCACGCCTCAGAGTTTCAGTGACCGGATTTGCCTAATCACACCCCTACACGCTTAACCCACCATCCAATAGGTGGTAAACCTAGCCTTCTTCGTCCCCCCATCGCAGTTATAGCCAGTACGGGAATATTAACCCGTTTCCCATCAGATACGCCCTTCGGCCTCTCCTTAGGGGTCGACTCACCCTGCCCCGATTAACGTTGGACAGGAACCCTTGGTCTTCCGGCGAGCGGGCTTTTCACCCGCTTTATCGTTACTTATGTCAGCATTCGCACTTCTGATACCTCCAGCATGCCTCACAACACACCTTCGACGGCTTACAGAACGCTCCCCTACCCAATACACTTACGTGCACTGCCGCAGCTTCGGTGCATAGTTTTAGCCCCGTTACATCTTCCGCGCAGGCCGACTCGACTAGTGAGCTATTACGCTTTCTTTAAATGATGGCTGCTTCTAAGCCAACATCCTAGCTGTCTAAGCCTTCCCACTTCGTTTCCCACTTAACTATGACTTTGGGACCTTAGCTGGCGGTCTGGGTTGTTTCCCTCTTCACGACGAACGTTAGCACCCGCCGTGTGTCTCCCATGATTAAACTTGTCAGTATTCGGAGTTTGCATCGGGTTGGTAAGCCGGGATGGCCCCCTAGCCGAAACAGTGCTCTACCCCCAACAGTTACTCATGAGGCGCTACCTAAATAGCTTTCGGGGAGAACCAGCTATCTCCCGGTTTGATTGGCCTTTCACCCCCAGCCACAGGTCATCCGCTAATTTTTCAACATTAGTCGGTTCGGTCCTCCAGTTAGTGTTAACCAACCTTCAACCTGCCCATGGCTAGATCACCGGGTTTCGGGTCTATACCCTGCAACTTAACGCACAGTTAATACTCGGTTTCCCTTCGGCTCCCCTATTCGGTTAACCTTGCTACAGAATATAAGTCGCTGACCCATTATACAAAAGGTACGCAGTCACACATACCCAACGGTACATGCTCCCACTGATTGTACGTACACGGTTTCAGGGTCTATTTCACTCCCCTCCCGGGGTTCTTTTCGCCTTTCCCTCACGGTACTGGTTCACTATCGGTCAATCAGGAGTATTTAGCCTTGGAGGATGGTCCCCCCATCTTCAGACAGGATATCACGTGTCCCGCCCTACTCTATAAGCTTCCACATAATCCACTTTCATGTACGGGACTTTCACCCTCTATCGTGCGACTTTCCAGACGCTTCCACTAATACATTATGCTACCCGCTTGGGCTGCTCCCATTTCGCTCGCCGCTACTTTGGGAATCTCGGTTGATTTCTTTTCCTCGGGGTACTTAGATGTTTCAGTTCTCCCGGTTCGCCTCACCTAACTATGTATTCATTAGGTGATAGTGCAGTCGCCTGCACTGGGTTTCCCCATTCGGACATCAACGGTTATAGCGCCTTTTATCGGCTCACCGTCGCTTTTCGCAGATTAACACGTCCTTCATCGCCTCTGATTGCCTAGGCATCCACCGTGTACGCTTAATTTCTTAACCTTACAACTCACAGTTGTCTTGGTTTT
>NZ_JAFNON010000022.1:3077-5006 GCF_026536245.1 Gilliamella sp. B2824
GAGCACTTCGTAAGGAGGTGATCCAACCGCAGGTTCCCCTACGGTTACCTTGTTACGACTTCACCCCAGTCATGGACCACACCGTGGTAAACGCCCTCCCGAAGGTTAAGCTATCTACTTCTGGTGCAACCCACTCCCATGGTGTGACGGGCGGTGTGTACAAGGCCCGGGAACGTATTCACCGTGACATTCTGATTCACGATTACTAGCGATTCCGACTTCATGGAGTCGAGTTGCAGACTCCAATCCGGACTTAGACGTACTTTCTGAGGTCCGCTTGCTCTCGCGAGGTCGCCTCCCTTTGTATACGCCATTGTAGCACGTGTGTAGCCCTGGTCGTAAGGGCCATGATGACTTGACGTCGTCCCCACCTTCCTCCGCTTTATCAACGGCAGTCTCCTTTGAGTTCCCGACCGAATCGCTGGCAACAAAGGATAAGGGTTGCGCTCGTTGCGGGACTTAACCCAACATTTCACAACACGAGCTGACGACAGCCATGCAGCACCTGTCTCACAGTTCCCGAAGGCACTCTCGCATCTCTGCAAGATTCTGTGGATGTCAAGACCAGGTAAGGTTCTTCGCGTTGCATCGAATTAAACCACATGCTCCACCGCTTGTGCGGGCCCCCGTCAATTCATTTGAGTTTTAACCTTGCGGCCGTACTCCCCAGGCGGTCGATTTATCGCGTTAGCTTCGGAGCCCATCACTCTAGGCAACAAACTCCAAATCGACATCGTTTACAGCGTGGACTACCAGGGTATCTAATCCTGTTTGCTCCCCACGCTTTCGCATCTCAGCGTCAGTATCTGTCCAGAAGGCCGCCTTCGCCACCGGTATTCCTCCACATCTCTACGCATTTCACCGCTACACGTGGAATTCTACCTTCCTCTACAATACTCCAGATAACCAGTTTTAAGTGCAATTCCTAGGTTGAGCCCAGGGCTTTCACACCTAACTTAATTATCCGCCTACATGCCCTTTACGCCCAGTCATTCCGATTAACGCTCGCACCCTCCGTATTACCGCGGCTGCTGGCACGGAGTTAGCCGGTGCTTCTTCTGTAATTAACGTCAATTAGTGCACCTATTAGATACACTACCTTCCTCACTACCGAAAGTACTTTACAACCCGAAGGCCTTCTTCATACACGCGGCATGGCTGCATCAGGGTTCCCCCCATTGTGCAATATTCCCCACTGCTGCCTCCCGTAGGAGTCTGGACCGTGTCTCAGTTCCAGTGTGGCTGGTCATCCTCTCAGACCAGCTAGAGATCGTCGCCTTGGTGAGCCCTTACCCCACCAACTAGCTAATCCCATATGGGTTCATCAAATGGCGCATGGCCCGAAGGTCCCATGCTTTGGTCTCTCAACGTTATGCGGTATTAGCAGTCGTTTCCAACTGTTGTCCCCCTCCATTCGGCAGATCCCCATACCTTACTCACCCGTCCGCCACTCGTCATCAAGTGCAAGCACTCATGTTACCGTTCGACTTGCATGTGTTAAGCCTGCCGCCAGCGTTCAATCTGAGCCATGATCAAACTCTTCAATTTAAAGTTTGATGCTCAATAACTGTCTCTGACATATTCAAATGAATCTTCAGTGTCACTTATCAAGACTTAATTTTTTCAGTCCGTAGACTTTTAATTCTTTGTCTCGCAAGTGCCCACACAGATTGTCTGTTTCTTCTTTTTAAAGAGCTGACAGCGTTAAATTTAACTAAACATTTTGTTGTTTTAGTTTGCTGTCTCAAGGGCTGCGTATACTACGCTACACCTTTTTATTCGTCAAGATCTTTTTTCAATATTTTTGATCTTGCTCTCTAACACGTTCTTCGTTTGTTTTTCACTAACGCCGTGTCAGTGGATGCGCATTATAGGCACTTAAAAAATTCCTGCAAGTGTTTATTGCTATTTTTTTTCTGTTTGTGTTTT
>NZ_JAFNON010000023.1:0-4069 GCF_026536245.1 Gilliamella sp. B2824
GCGTTATCGATTGTTCATTGTCTTTTTTATTATAACCGGCTGGCATTGATGGCATGCCAATGGTGCTGACGCCAACACTGCTGCTACTGACTTTATAATCCGCTTGGTTTTCGCTATGATTCTGATTAGTGGATAGTTGAAAAAGCGAGGAACTAAAGCCACAAGATGAGTTTAAGTTTGAGACGGTCAAGCAGATGACTGCTGACGAGCAGAAGTCAATAAAAGAGATTTTAGACGCTATGATTTTAAAACATCAGGCTAAGCAGTTGATTGGTTAATTAAAACTGAGCGAGCTAAACAAGAGAAGTTACACAACACGATAAACATCAGCGTAGATTAACGGTGTACCACCATCGCTTCCACCCAGGTGGAGGACGTCATGGTGGTAGCTATTATAAAGTCTCAACTACAACACAAGGTACGATAAAAGTTGTTAATCCAAAGACATATAAGCCAAATGCCGGAGAAAAAGCGACAATTATCAATAAACCAAAGGAATAAATATGAATAAGATTAAATGGGTAACTCAGGCAATAGCGCAGCCTTATGAAATACAAAAGAGTTTATTTCCTGATTTTGCAAATATAGCTGATGAATTAGCAGTTGAGTGGGAGATGGCCTTAGATGAACTTAATGATTCTCTAGTAGCATCTTCTCTCACATCAGAACAAAAGCTAGCAATAAAGAAATTAGATGATTATATGTTATCTATAAGTGGAGCCGCTAATATTCAATACTGGAATAATGATGCACTTTGTGAAAGCGTTGAGTGGCAAAAAATGAGAAAAATGGCCATTGATATATTGCTCATCATGAATTGGGAAAATGTTGTACCAGCAAAAGCCGATGCAATATATATCAACCATGGTTAAGTATCAAATCCCCACATAGTAGTGGGGAAAATCAACCATTTATTTTTAAATTTGCAAATCAAGTTCTTCTATCAACTTGCCCTGTTCAATCTTAATGATAACAGGGCAGCCGACATAAAAACCAAATTGCTCCAGCCACCTGCCTTTAATGGTCAGTTAAGGTCTGGGGTTGGGTTTTATGCCTTGTGGCATGTAACCGACGGTATAAAACCACCTAGCCTTCACTGCGGATAAATCCAAAAACCGGTTAGATACGGGCACCATTGGCTTTAGTGATATCGAAAACAAAGCGGATTATAAAGTCAGCAGTGTTTCTGGCTCTGTAGGTGCAAGTAAAGGTGGGGGAGGATTTTCCCCAACAGGAGGTGCACCGCAAGTTTATCAGCATGGCGATAAATCCTCAAACATAATGCATGCGGCAATAAGTGATGGTGAGTTAATTATTCGTGATACAGAGAATCAGATTCAGGACGTGAATGAATTAAGTCACAATACCGAGCATGCGCATAACAAACTCAAACCAATATTTGATAAAGAAAAAGAGGAAAATCGCCAAAACATCGTCAATGGTTTAAAAGAGTTAGGCAATCAAGTGAAAGAGCTGGAGCAAACAATCCATCAAAATGCGGGTAAAGACTCGCCAGACGGAAAGATGGGTAATGACTTTAGTAAAGGCGTTGATTCTGCGATATCGATTATTACAGGCATCATCACGGGTGATATTACTGGTGGACTGGCTGGTGCCAGTGCGCCTTGGCTGGCAGAGCAAATCAAACTGCACACTGGACACATGGATGAAAATGGCAACTGGGTAATCGATAATGTTGCCGGAAACTTAATTACTCATGCGATTTTAGGCGCTGTGGTTGCCGAGCTACAAGGCAACTCAGGACTTGTTGGTGGTGCAGGTACTGTTAGGGGTGCGCTGGCAGCAGACATTATTCGTAAACAACTTTACGGCAAGGATGTAAAAGACTTAACTGAAGAAGATAAACGCACTATCAGCGCACTGGCCCAACTGGCCACCGGACTGGCTATTGCCGCATTAGGTGGTGATGCTCAGGATATTAATACCGCTATTGCTGGTGGTAAAAATGCGGTTAAGAATAATGCTTTAAATCGTGATGATTCATGGCAGAAAAAAGGAATCGAAGGTAAGCTTTCTTTCACAGAAATGACAGATGAAGAAAGAGCATATTATTTAGATAAATTAAAACAGATTAATGAGCTTGATGAGAAAGATGATAAGGCCTTTTTGGATGCTTGCGCCGGTAGCGGTAATAATACTACTGCTGCTTGTGGTGCTCAATTAGCTAAACTCAGAGCCTTTAAAGACGAATATGAAATTTATTTTGGACGCTACCCTTACAGTGAATATTTACAAGATGACTATAATAAAATTATCGGCTATTTAAATCGTTACACGCCAGATGAGTGGAGTTATGCGATTAATAACTATGCCAAAGAAAATAATATTAGTTATGAAGAAGCGGCATCTAAATTTAAATTTGCCATGTATACACAAAAAATAGCGGATGTAATTTCATTATATTATGGTGTTAAAGGCGTAGGTATTGTTAACGGTAAAATAAGTGCGGTAGATTTAGCTAAAGCAGAAAAGGCGATTAATGAATATAATGCATTTAAGCAAGAATTAAATGCTGGAAAGGGAACTACTGCCAACAAACCATTAGACAAAACAGATTTAGAGCTACAACACGGAAAAGGCAATGTTGAACAAGGTGGTGGAAATTATAAAGAGACTAAGGATAAAATACTGGATAATCAGGACACCAATCAGAAAGCTAATGAAAGTAGTAATTTTGGTGAACATGTAAAAAAAGAACAAGAGATTAATTCTGGAAAGGGGGCAAATAGTACATCATCCAACCCAATTATTAACCCAGCAACAAATAAAGTTGTTACTGAACACATCATTGTATCATCAGGTAAAGCACCACATACCTCAACGCCAAACTCAATTTATGAGGTATCAAGAGCAGATGGTTCTAAAAGTGTTACTTATTATGATGCAAATGGTCGAACTTTTTCGCGTGAAGACTATGGACAAATTCATCCAGATGGGCAAATGGGTCTAGGTTCTGACGGATGAGTAGTTCCTCATGAACATAAAATAACATACAATGATAAAGGATTTGTAACTGGTAGATACTATAGAAAACTAAGCTCCAATGGAAAACCTATTGGTGATTGGATTAAGGAGAAATAAATGAATAATTATATTTTCGGTTATCTCGCAGGGATTAACTATAACAATAGTAAATTGATATTAGAAAAGATAGCGATTAAATATGGTATTGGTTTAAAGGAAATTTTACCAGAACAATTGTTTCAATTTACAGATAAATATCTACCAGATAAAAACGACACTAATTTTATTTTTTCAATGAGCGATTGCCCCGATTGTGAAGAAGCTGATTATTTAATTGATTATTTGGATTATGCTCCAGAGATGCAAAGTAAATTTCCTCCATTAGGAAGAGATCGTTTACAAATTTTAATCAGTATATTAGAAGACATGATCATTAAAACAAAATGTTCAAAACTTGTGATATCTTTGACTGACTCAGGCTATATTTATTCTTATAAAGTCATAAAATTTGCTGAACTATCAAAAACATTACTTTCGGATTTTGAATTAAACCAAGGTGCTCCCGACACACTTTATGAAATTATATGCTAATAGAATTACTTATAAACTTCTTATTTTGATAAATAAAAAATTTTATTGAATAGATTCAATCATCAAATTAAGTTCAATACTCAACCTGCCCTGCTCTATTTTAATGATAACAGGGCTGCCACATAAAAGCCTATCTGCTCCAGCCACAGCCTTTTAATTGTCCGTTATGGTCTGGGGTTGGGTTTTGTGCCTTGTGGCACATAACCGACGGTATAAAACCACCTAGCCTTCACTGCGGATAAATCAAAAAACCGGTTAGATACCGGCACCATCAGTTTTAGTGATATAGAAAACAAAGCGGACTTTAAGGTGACCCAGGTATCGATAAGTGGCGGTACGGGAGGACCTGGCGTTCCAACGGCGTATCAAAACAGTGATAAAGACTCAAGTACCACCCAATCAGCGGTAGAAAATGGACAGTTAATCATCCGTAATCAAGACGAGCAAAAACAGGATATCAATGAATTAAGTCGGGATACGGAGAGTGCCAATA
>NZ_JAFNON010000024.1:0-2677 GCF_026536245.1 Gilliamella sp. B2824
TTCTGCCTTTTGAACCTCTTTATCATCACCAAACTCTTTTAGATATATTTTAAGGTAAACTAAATTGTTTGTTTTATCTGATGAAGTTAGTGTTAAATCACAAAGCTTCATGGCTGATGTTTCGGCGACTAATTCATCTCTGGCGGCAAATAATTCTGCCTGTTCGTACGTTTTGGGTATTCTGTCTAATTCCCGACTGGTTGAATGTCCGATTTCATGAAAGATATCGTTATAGTATCCTTCGGCAGTCTCATACTGGGATTTATCGGGCATATGGATAGTATGTGATTTAGCATTATAACGAGGATTTGACGGGCTGTTATGTAAAACCTTAACTCCCTGACTTGCTATAAATTACTCTATTTTAAAATTTTCCTGCCACTGTTTTTCTGGCTTAATTGCTGGTGGAAGTTTATCAAAGGAGGCTTTATCCAGCTGCTCTACATTATAAAATTTAATATTTTCATAATACTCATTATCTTTATACAAATCACTTTCAAAAAAACTCTCTTTTTCATCCGGTTTTATCTGTAGATTATGAGTTTGTATTTCATCCTCAGTTAACCAACGAGTCTCTGAAAAACCCTTTTTATGCCCTTGTTTATATAAAAAATTAGCTTGATACACTTCTTGGGTATAGGGATTTTTAGGGTGATTAACATTGGTGGGGATAAAATTTGAAACCCTCTGACTTTTAGCTGTCAGCTCTATTTGCTCATAGAGATTATTTAAATTATCCACTTTCATTATTTACATCTCAATTAACCAAGAATACTCTAAACCTTCTTTTATATAGTCCCTGACAAAATCTAAGGTTACGATTTTTTCATAATAGTTATTGATTTTACGCCAGTCTTCAGCACGAAAAGTAAAACTATCTTTATATCTTTCATAAATATAAGACGTTAATTCATTGAGCTCCTGCAGGTAGTTGTCATGTTGCTCTTGTGTAATTAAATTTACCGCCAAAGCATGTCTGAATTCATTTTTCATGATGCTTTCAATTGTTTCAACACGTTCTTTTTGGTCCCGCATACTGTACTCCTTCGGTAGTTTGGTGATATTGACGGCTGAATTATAAACAATTTTTAAAAGGCGTCCAAGTGGAAAGGCTCGCTCGTTCACTGCGTGACTGCGACCTCCGCTTTGCTATTGACAATAGCAACACTGTGCAATTATTAACATAAAATGTAAATAACACTGTGTATAAAATTTAATTCAAGATCTAAATCAATACGTTAATTAGGTAAATAAAAAATAATCATTTTACCGTGGGAAAGTACGGTAAAGTTCGGGAGTCACTGAATATCCGAACTTATCTATGAGTTTAGTACCCATAATGGCGTTATGCTAACGACTTCGTAGGTCAACACTATACAATCTGCGACTTCAACATAACGCATTTCACATTATGCGCACTTTATTATATTGGAAATTTAAGCGTGCTATAACATTTCCAATTTTGATATCGTTTAATCCCCCAGTTCCAGGCCTTTTGATGTTATTTTTCCATGACTAATCGATTTTTCAGCTAGCTTTTTTCCGGCAATATCTAATGTCCGGTTTAACATTTGACTTGATATCGTTGTGTACTGCTTTTTAGCCGCTAAATATTTACTTTTGGTTAACGCCAACACCTTATTTGATTCAATCAATGCTGTGCCTAATTCTGCCTTTTGAATCTCTTTATCGTCACCAAATTCTTTTAGATATATCTTTAGATAAACTAAATTGTTTGTTTTATCTGATGAAATTAGCGTTAAATTACAGAGCTTCATCGCTGATGTTTCGGCGACTAATTCATCTCTGGCGGCAAATAATTCTGCCTGTTCGTACGTTTTTGGTATTCTGTCTAATTCCCGACTGGTTGAGTGTCCAATTTCATGAAAGATATCATTATAGTATGCTTCGGCAGTCTTATACTGGGATTTATCGGGCATATGGATAGTATGTGATTTAGCATTATAACGGGGATTTGACGGGCTGTTATGTAACACCTTAACCCCCTGACTTGCTATAAATTGCTCGACTTTTAAATTTTCCTGCCACTGTTTTTCTGGCTTAATTGCTGGCGGGAGTTTATCAAAGGAAGCTTTATCTAATTGTTCTACATTATAAAATTTAATATTTCGTAATTTTTCATTATCTTTATATAAATCACTTTCAAAAAAGTTATTTTTTTCATCCGGTTTTATCAGCAAATTGTGAGTTTGTATTTCATCTTCAGTCAACCAACGGGTCTCTGAAAATCCTTTTTGATGTCCTTTTTTATATAACCACTCTGCCTGATATATTTCTTGAGTATAAGGGTTTTTGGGATAGTTTGCATTGGTTTGTGTAAAGTTCGAAATTCCTTGATTATTATCAGTTTTCTGTATCTGCTCGAAAAGTTGATTAATATTATCTACTTTCATCATTTACATCTCTACAAGCCAACTGTCTTCTAACCCTTCTTTTATATAGTCTCTGACAAAATCTAATTCAATGATTTTTTCATAATAGTTATTGATTTTACGCCAGTCTTCAGCACGAAAAGTAAAACTATCTTTATATCTTTCATAAATGTAAGACGTTAATTCATTAAGCTCCTGGAGATAGTTGTCATATTGTTCTTGTGTAATTAAATTTAATTCTAATGCGTACTCAAACTCATTTTTCATGGTACTTTCAATTGTTT
>NZ_JAFNON010000025.1:0-2343 GCF_026536245.1 Gilliamella sp. B2824
TGTAATAGGTGCTTTTGTTGGTCAAACTTATGGTGATCCTGACTACCGTAAAGGCGACGGCTCTTTAAGATCATTTAATACAGGGTTTTATACAACGTATTTAGATGAAAGTGGTTTCTACCTAGATGGTGTAGCGAAATATGCACGTCAAAAAAATCATTTCAAAGTGAAAGATACTGCTGATAATCGCGTTCAAGGTACCGGTCATACCAATGGACTTGGCGTATCATTAGAGCTAGGTAAAAAATATCAAATTAACGATTTTTATATTGAACCACAAACGCAAATCGCTTATAACCACCAAAATGGAACATCAATTAATGCAACCAACGGGCTTAACGTCAAATTAGGTAATTATAACTCATTAATTGGTCGTGCTTCTGCATTGTTTGGTTATCAAGTCAATACCGAAAATAGCAACATTAACCTTTATGCTAAAACAGGCATTGTTCGGGAATTTGATGGCGACACTTATTACAAACTAAATGGAAATAAAGAGAGCCATTCATTTGAAGGAAACTGGTGGAATAACAGCGTCGGTGTAAGTGCTCAAGTTAATAAAGCACATACTATTTACCTTGATGTTGAAAGCTCTACGGGTAATCGATTTAATTTACTACAAGTGAATGGTGGTTACCGTTATTCTTTTTAATCTAACCAGACCATAAAGCTACATTATACTATAAAAACTAAAAATCACATTCTAAATCATATGGATGTGATTTTTTTATTATTTTCTCAATAATTATAAGTTTCTTAACATGGATAAACAGAAAATTGATGTTATAAAACATACTAAATCCTTTCATAGGATTTAGTATGCCTAATTATTGATATCGATAAATCAGTTTTTATTCTTCATATTACCCCTATCTTTTGTAAAGAAAAGTAAAGCACAAAATGTCTTTATAAACTTGAATAATCGTGTATTATTTGACGCGTTTGAGTAAATTTTCATCACTTGATTCTGTATTATGATTATAAGGAATAGAACAATGAATTTAAGGCAAAACATAAAAATAGTGTTGGGTTTAGGATTATTTACACCATTGACCACATGGGGTTTAGATGTAAATGGAAATCAAGTTATTACCGAAGAAATAAATGTTCCAAAAACTCACTCAGTAAGTAAACATAGAGCTGGCCTATACAGCGATTCGTTTTTTGGAATTGCAATTTCAGAAGGAAGCAATATTACTTTTGACAACAAAGTAACGGTAAATCTTTCTGAAAAGGATATTAATAATGTAAATCACTCTGATTTTACTGGTATTAAAGTAGGGCTATCTGATACTAGAGAACCTCAACAACCTACGTTAACTATATTCAATAATGATGTTACTGTTAATTTAGAAAGTGCACATTATGATGACGCTGTAGTTGCACTAAATTCTAGTACAGTTATATTCAATGGTACAACAAGATTAAGTATGACCAACAGCCAAGATCCAGATGATAGAGGTTCTGCTATTTTTAGTCCTGGAGGATCAGTAATAGTTAATGGAGAATCTCATATTATTGGTGATCTTGAAGCCAATGGTTCAGGAACAATAACCATCAAAAATAGATCAATGATCAAAGGAGATATTGAATCTGATGAAAATAGTTTAATAGACCTTGATCTAATATCAGGTTCTAGAATTGAAGGTAATTTAAATGCATTTAGCAATGCAACCATCAATTTGAAATTAGCAGAAAATTCTCAATTTATTGGTACAGCAGACAGTAGTGATCAATTTTTAGACTCAGATACAGATGACGGAAAAGCCCATCCCGGATTTATCAATATTGATCTAAGTAAAGGCGCCCTTTGGAATATACTCGATAGAGATGATGAAGAAGAGGAAGACGAAGATTTTAATTCCTATATCACGCAATTATCAGGTGCCGGGTCGGTTACATTTGATCACAATACTCAAACTCGATCGCTTTCTTTCAAAAATTTAACTGTTGAAAACCTAAAAGGTGCATTAAATTTCACAATGAGTACCGATATCACTGCTGAAAAAAGTGATAAACTCATTATCAAAAACTCAGCTGAAGGCCATCACACTCTTAATTTGATTAATAATGGCTCTTCAAAAACCACAGGACAAGAAAAATTAACATTGGTAGACATTGATGAAAATGCAACCAGCACCGCTGAATTTAAAACCGATCATCAAGTTGAGTTAGGTGGATACAAATACCATTTAACTAAAGATGGAAATAATTGGGTATTAGTGAGTAATGGCACTGTTACTAATACAGATAAAAATGATAATAACACAAGCTCAAAACCACAAATTACAACAACAGCAAATGCCAGTGCTGGATTCCTTAATGCCAACTATTTAATGAGTT
>NZ_JAFNON010000026.1:0-1974 GCF_026536245.1 Gilliamella sp. B2824
TTGTTTTCTATATCACTAAAGCCAATGGTGCCCGTATCTAACCGGTTTTGGGATTTATCCGCAGTGAAGGCTAGGTGGTTTTATATCGTCGGTGACATGCCACAAGGCACAAAACCCAACCCCTGACCACAACTGACCATTAAAGGCAGGTGGCTGGAGCAATTCGGTTTTTATACTAGGCGACCGGTCATTATTAAAAGTTGAACAGAACAAGTTAATTATTGAACTTGCTATGTAGCTCTAAGGAGCT
Organism: Gilliamella sp. B2824; assembly: GCF_026536245.1. NCBI lineage: Bacteria > Pseudomonadati > Pseudomonadota > Gammaproteobacteria > Orbales > Orbaceae > Gilliamella > Gilliamella sp. B2824. Next base: position 251 of record NZ_JAFNON010000026.1, read on the forward strand.
TAAAAAAGCACCCTAATAAATCAGGGTGCTTTTACGTTGTTACTATTCTAATTTAATTATGTGTATTGAGCCGGATTTTATTTCTTTTGGTAATGTATAGATTATTTCTCTTATATCTTGCGGTATTTCTCTTAAAGATAATGGATTAAGGGGTTTTGCAACTAAAAAATAGCTATTATCTTCATAATTAACATCATAACTAAATAATCCCTTTAAAGCAGAATCAATATAACTTCTTAAATATTGTTCTCTTTTATTTTGATTAAGGAATTCTGGCAAATTATCTTCAATGATTTCAATATCACATCGTTTTTCTAAATCAAAAAAATAATCATATATTTCTTCATAATTCTTAATTGAATCAGCTACTTTCTCAGGTACAGCGGATGTGCCACCTGAAGCAAAGTGTGCTAGATTGCCATTATGAAATGCAGCAAACCAGTCTAGATCGTTAGTACTCATAAATTCATCAGTCATTCTCATTATTTTTCAACTCCAAATATATTTGTACAATTTTCACAACGAGGCACTTGTGTCCCATTACGAGGGCGTACAGCTTGAGTAAATTGTATATCTTTTAATTTAAGATTAGGATTATTTAATAACAATTCGTTAGCTGCTCTAAATTCAGCACAAGCACCTAATACATTACCACACGAAGTCTTAACTCCTAATCCTCCTAATTTATCAGCATAAGCTTGTAATTCAGGGGGCTATTGTAGTGGGAACTGTCCCACTTGATGCAGTAACCACTTTACCAGTTAATGGATCTACAGCTGCAATTGCAGTAGCTGGCTTATATTTGCTATTAGCGAAAGATGCTACGTATTGTTCTAATTCTTTATTTGCATTAGCCAATAAGGAATTATTCCCCGTCGTCCCATTTCCGGCATTAAATTGTTTAATGATAGTATTATTTGCTCTATCATAAACAATTTTATAAGCCCCGTTTTCACTAAGAGTCGTTCTTATTTCATTTAATAGGGCTGATGGATTTTCTATTAGGTTATTTTTATATAATTCCATTATTGCGGCAAGGTCATTTAATTCAGCCTTACTTAATGAATTAGCAAATACGCTAGCAGTCATCCCAAAACCTGCCGCTGGATTACCTTCAAATCCAACCGTTTCGATTAACCACGTTGCTACATTATTAGCACACAAGATTGGATTTGCTGAACAAGAAACAATTGCAGGACCAACTATATCAATGGCAATAGGGGCCGCTATCACTCCGCCTACCACAATCGCAATTGGTGTACCGTACTCAAACATCGTTTCGTTATAACCTTTTATCCCTTCATCGATAACCTTATCTTCACAAGCTTTATCACCGTTACATCCAGCCTTCGCTGCATTTACAATGACTAGACCAAAATCCAGATAGTTATTCTCAACCGAGTTCTTACCGGCAGCAATAGCGGTGCTAGCATCACCCACATCTCCCCCTGCAACGGCAATAGCCAGTCCGGTGGCCAGTTGGGCGAGTGCGCTGATGTTTTGTTTTTCTGCTTCGGTTAATTCGTTGTCGTTCTTATCTCCATAGAATGTTTTTCGAATGACTTGCGCTGCCAGTTCACCTCCAACGGCGCCCAGACCACCCGATAATCCTGAGTTTCCTTGTAACTCCGCAACCACGGCGCCTAAAATCGCATGAGTAACTAAGTTTCCGGCAACATTATCGGTTACCCAGTTGCCATTTTCATCCATATGGCCGGTATGCT
>NZ_JAFNON010000027.1:0-1699 GCF_026536245.1 Gilliamella sp. B2824
CTAAAGCTGGGCAAGCATTAGTGAAAGAAGCTGAAAAGGCTTATCATTCCGGTGATATCGCCACAGGTAATCAACTCATGAATCAGGCTGCCAGCCATGGAACGACGGTTGAAACTACGGTTGTAAGAAATAGTGGTGCTGGAAAGGGAACGACTGGGAATTCTTTAGAATGGAATTCTTGGCAAAACTACAAAAAAACGACTATTGACGGTAAACAATATGCCCAGATTGGCGACAGATTATATTCACAACATGCAGTTGATAGGATGCAACCTTCAGGATTAGGATCTCCAGCCGGTACTGTTGGCGCTGGTCGTAATATTTCTCCTGGCATCGTAGAGCACACTATACAGAATGGAACAAAAACGAGTTCTATAGTTAATGGTGTAGAGAGGACTGTGCATTGGAGTGGTGATGTAGGTGTTGTTACAGAAAGTAACGGTAAAATTATTGTGACCATTTTAAGACGGAGTGAAAAGTGATGAATTGGATATATCCTGATGTTGTTGATAAATTGAAAAAAAAATGTGATTCTTTTTTGAACAAAGAAATAGGGGTAGAAGAAATACAATCTAGCATTTATGAGGCTGAACACCAAATTCTAGCATTAGAAGAGAAATGGTTAAGGGAATTACTTTTTGATGCAGAAAATCAAATTGAATTAAACCGTTATACGATAGATAGCGATAAGTTAGAACTATCTGTTGAACCCATCATTAAAAATATAATGACAAAAATATCATAACGATAATGATCCCCACCTAATCAGTGGGGATCTCACTTGTTGTTTTTTACAACTGGAACACAAGTTCAATAATTAGCTTATTGTGCTCAACTTTAATGACCACAGGGCTCCCTACATAAAAGCCGAATTGCTCAAGCCGCCTGCCAGCTGTGGGTTGGGGTTGGGTTTTGTACCTTGTGGCACGTAACCGACGGTATAAAATCGCTCAGTGGGTTGTGGAGCTGTTGCTTTGTCTGTGGTTGATTTTAGCGTAGAATATCTCTTAGCCATAGTTAACTCCGTGTAAGTTAGTTGTGGTTAGCAGGTTAGCGGTGGTGGTACACCGTTAACCTGCGCTATTATTTACTGTCTTGTGTAACTTCTCTTCTTTAGTCGCCCGGTTTTAATCAACCAATCAACTGCTTAGCCTGATGCTTTAAAATCATGGCGTCTAAAATCTCTTTAACTGACTTCTGCTCGTCAGCAGTCATCTGCTTGACCGCGTCAAACTTAAGCTGAAATCCGTCCGGTGGCTTTAGTTACTCGCTTTTTCAACAATCTACTAATCAAAATCATATCGAAAACAAAGCGGATTATAAAGTCAGCAGCAGTGTTGGCGTCAGCACCATTGGCATGCCAGTAATGAACTTAAGCATATCTTTGATAAAGAAAAAGAACAAAGCAAAATAGACCAAACCCGGTTAGTGAGTGAAATTAGTGGTGAAACACTCACCATGCTCAACACCATAGACCGCATTAAAGCGACAGAAGAGGCGAAAAAAGCGGTAGAAGACAAAAGACAAAAATCCGATAAACCGTTAACCGACAAAGAACAACAAGAAATATATAAAGAAGCCTACGACAAAGCGATGAATGAAGGCATGTCAGCGATGGGAAGTAATACCCGTCAAGGCATCGACATGGCGATTAATATCATCAATGGCTTAATCACCGGCGACATGACCGGTGCGGTAG
>NZ_JAFNON010000028.1:0-1426 GCF_026536245.1 Gilliamella sp. B2824
AATCATTGGATTGGATTTTGTTCGTAGTCGAACAAAAGAGGGGTTAGAAGATGACTGGCTTATAGAGATGTAAATAATGACAGCAAACAATACTAATCAGCTTTTCGAGCAGATACAGCAAGTTAATAATCAAGGGACTTCGAACTTTACACAAACCAATGCAAACTATCCTAAAAATCCTTATACTCAAGCAGTATATCAAGCAAATGATTTATATTCAGATAGCCACAAAAAGGGATTTTCAGAGACTCGTTGGTTAACTGAGGATGAAATACAAACTCACAATTTACAGATAAAGCCGGATGAGAAAGAGAATTTTTTTGAAAGTGATTTGTATAAAGATAATGAGTATTATGAAAATATTAAATTTTATAATGTAGAACAACTGGATAAAGCTTCCTTTGATAAACTTCCACCAGCAATTAAGCCAGAAAAACAGTGGCAGGAAAATCCAAAAGTCGAGCAATTTATAGCAAGTCAGGGGGTTAAGGTGTTACATAACAGTGCATCAAACCCTCGTTATAATGCCAAATCGCATACTATCCATATGCCCGATAAATCCCAGTATGAGACTGCCGAAGGATACTATAATGATATCTTCCATGAAATCGGACACTCAACCAGTCGGGAATTGGGACGAACACCCACAACACCAGTGCAAGCAATAAATTTTTTCAAACGAGATGAATTAGTCGCCGAAACTTCAGCAATAAAGCTTTGTGAATTAACAAATGTTAATAGTAATAAAAACAATAATTTATGTTATTTAAAAGAGTTCTTAAGCAAATTTGGTGATAATAAAGAGGTTCAAAAGGCAGAATTAGGCACAGCATTGATTGAATCAGATAAGGTATTGGCGTTAACCAAAAGTAAATATATAGCGGTTAAAAAACAGTATACAACGATATCAAGTCAAATGCTAAACCGGACATTAGATATTGCCGGAAAAAAGCTAGCTGAAAAATCGATTAGTCATGGAAAAATAACATCAAAAGGTCTGGAGCTGGGGGATTAAACGATATCGAAATTGGAAATGTTATAGCACGCTTAAATTTCCAATATAAGGAAGTGCGCATAATGTGAAATGCGTTATGTTGAAGTCGCAGATTGTAAAATGTTGGCCGACGCAGTCGGCTAACAATCCAGAATTTAGCATAATGCCATTATGCGCACTAAACTCATAAATAAGTTCGGATGTTCAGTGACCCTCGAACTTTACCGTACTTTCCCACGGTAAAATGATTATTTTTTATTTACCAAATTAACGTATTGATTCAGATCATGAATTAAATTTTATACACAGTGTTATTTACATTTTATGTTTATAATTGCACGGTGTTACTATTGTCAATCCCAAAGCGGAGGTCGCAGTCACGCAGTGAACGAGCGAGCATTTGACGCAGTGACCTATTGACAACCCACCCAA
>NZ_JAFNON010000029.1:0-1414 GCF_026536245.1 Gilliamella sp. B2824
TCTTTTTTATTATAACCGGCTGGCATTGATGGCATGCCAATGGTGCTGACGCCAACACTGCTGCTACTGACTTTATAATCCGCTTTATTTTCGCTATGATTTTGATTAGTGGATAGTTGAAAAAGCGAGGAACTAAAGCCACGGGACGAGCTTAAGCTTAAGTTTTAGGTGGTCAAGCAGATGAACCCGGACGAACAGAAGTCAGTTAAAGAGATTTTAGACGCTATGATTTTAAAGCATCAGGCTAAGCAGTTGATTGGTTGATTAAAACAGGGCGAGCTAAACAAGAGAAGTAACACAACACAGTAAATAATAGCGCAGATTAACGATGAGCCACCACAGCTCACCAGCTAACCACAACTAACTTCAAAGAAGTTAACTATGGCTAAGATACATTCTAAGCTAAAATCAGCTACAGGCAAAGAGCCTGCATCGCAACCCAACGAACGGTTTTATACCGTCGGTTACGTGCCACAAGGCACAAAACCCAACCCCAGACCACAACTAACAATTAAAGGCAGGTGGCTGGAGCAATTTGGTTTTTATGTCGGCTGCCCTGTTATTATTAAGATTGAACAAGGCAAGTTGATTATTGAATTTGCAATTCATTGACTATTAGTTATATAGATAACATATAATAATCCAATCTTTTTATGGTGTTTTCTTGTGCATAGTTGAACACATTGAAATAAAAGATTAAACGCTACTGAAAATCTAGTTTTATTGATCTAATTTATCCGCTATATATCTTAAAAGATAAGATAATTTTCTCAAATCTCCATTTATAATAATATCTTTCTCAATTGAATTTAATAAAAAATCATAATCTTCACTTAGTTGTCCCATATCAAATTGATTTGGTTTGTTATAAGGGTCATATAGTAAATCTGATGGAATATTCCAATAAAAATCATCATCAAGAGATATTTTATGAATGCCATCTTTTTTCAATTTATCAATAATTAAATTAAATATAATTTCAATCTTATTTAAATCAATACCCATAACTAATCTTTTCCTTTTTTTATTTTATCTATATTCTTTTTAAAAGTATTTATTTCATGTTCTAAATGTTTAATTCTACTATTTATAATATTTTGCCTAACTTCATCATTTGGAGCATTTTTTAAAAAGTCTTTATTATCAAAAGAATACGGATCTTTTATGTATTCCTTTAATTTCTTTTCATGCAACTGTATTTGTTCTTCAAGTGCCTTTATAGCTCTTTTTTCACTGGCACTTAAAGCTTTTTCTGAATTAACATTTCCCTTTCCAGCACCACTATTTCTTACAACCGTAGTTTCAACCGTCGTTCCATGGCTGGCAGCTTGATTCATGAGTTGATTACCTGTGGCGATATCACCGGAATGATAAGCCTTTTCAGCTTCTTTCACTAATGCTTGCCCAGCTTTAG